>NZ_DASRTS010000036.1:0-36372 GCF_035655815.1 Lysobacter sp. | reverse complement strand
GCTGCGACCACACCGGCACGATCGCATGCACGCCGAGTTCGGTGGCCTTCTGCAGGATGAGATCCATCTTCTCGCCCTTGGCCACGCCCTGAAGCAGGACGAGGCGCAGCGGCGATTCGCGCTCGACCGGCGACGCCTCGCCGATGCGCAGCCGCGCCTCGCGCTTGCCGACCGCGGCGATCGATGCCGCGTAATCGTTGCCGTCGCCGTTGAACACGACGCAGGCATCGCCGACGCCGAGACGCAGCACGCGGGTGAGGTGCGCGGCTGCGCTGTCGGACAATGCGATCTCGGCGCCGGGCGAGAGCGCATCGGGCACGAACACACGGGTCAGGCGCATGAGCGGCCTCCGAAGGCGGCGTCGATCGCATGACGCGTGGTGTCGGCGAGCAGGTCGAGCGCGTCGTCGCCGATGCAGTAGGGCGGGAACCAGTACAGCACGTCGCCGAGCGGACGCAGCAGCACGCCGCGGGCGATGGCCTCGCGGTACGCGCGCAGGCCGCGGTTGCCGGCGATCTCCACGGCGGTGCCGTCCTCACCGCTGCCGGCGGCCATTTCGATGGCGACGATCATGCCGGTCTGGCGTACGTCGACCACGTTCGGATGCGAGCGGAATGCGGCCGCGCGTCCGGCCATCTTCGACGCGGTGACGCGGTTGCGTGCAATGACGTCGTCGCGCTCGAAGATGGCGAGCGAGGCCAGCGCGGCGGCGCAGCCCAGCGGATTGCCGGTGTAGCTGTGCGAATGCAGGAAGGCGCGCTCGCGCGAGTCGTCGAGGAAGCCATCGAAAATGCGCTGCGACGTCAGCACCGCCGCCAGCGGCAGCGAGCCGCCGGTGAGGCCCTTCGACAGGCAGAGCAGGTCGGGCGCGATGCCGGCCTGCTCGCACGCGAACATCGTGCCGGTGCGTCCGAAGCCCACCGCGATCTCGTCGGCGATCAGGAACACGCCGTGCGCGTCGCAGAGCTCGCGCACGCGGCGCAGGTAGGCCGGATGGTGCATGCGCATGCCGCCCGCGCACTGCACCAGCGGCTCGAGGATCAGCGCGCAGACGGTGTCGCCATGCTCGGCCAGCAGCGCGGCCAGCGCATCGGCGGCACGGTGCGCGCGTTGCTCGGCCGATTCGTCCGCAGCGGCCTGGAACGCGTCGGGCGACGGCGCGAACAGCGCCTCGGCGAGCAGCGGCGCGTACACGCGCCGGTACAGCGGAATATCGCCGACCGCGAGCGCGCCCAGCGTCTCGCCGTGGTAGCTGTTCTCCAGCGCCACGAACTTCGTGCGTCGCGCCTCGCCGGCGTTGCGGAACCAGTGGAACGCCATCTTCAGCGCGACTTCCACGCCCGCCGAGCCGTTGTCGGCATAGAAGACCTTCGACAGCGCCGCGCGCCCGGCCTGGCGCGGTGCGATCGCCAGCAGCTTTTCCGCCAGCGTCACCGCGGGCTCGTGCGTGCAGCCGGCGAGGATCACGTGCTCGAGCGTGCGCGCCTGCGTCGCGATCGCCTCGGCGATGCGAGGCTCGGCATGGCCGTGGATGCAGGTCCACCAGCTCGACACCGCGTCGAGGTATCGCCTGCCGTCGAAGCCGTGCAACCACTCGCGCTCGCCGCGTTCGATCGGCAGCAGCGGCAGCACGTCGGGGTGCTCGCGCATCTGCGTGCACGGGTGCCAGAGCACCGCCAGGTCGCGTGAGCGCCACGCTTCGGCAGTCGCGGCGCCGTTCGCTATGATCGTCGTATCGAATTGCTGCATCCCGCCATTATCGGCCGGCACGCGGCCCGCTCCCAGCATGCTGTGGCCGGGTGTCCGCAGGCCGCCGATGGAGCCGGCTTCCGCCGTGCCGGGACCATGGCGTTCTCATCCGGATACCGCATGTCCCGTCGCCTGCCCATCATCCACCGCATCACCGAGCACGAAGCCGGCCCGTACCGCCTGGAACGGCTGGACCTGGAGTTCGCCAACGGCGAGCGTCGCCACTACGAACGTCTGCATGGCCGCGGGCACGGCGCGGTGGTGGTGGTGCCGATGCTCGACGACGACACCGTGCTGCTGGTGCGCGAGTACGCCGCCGGCGTGCACCGCTACGAGCTGGGACTGGTAAGGGGCCGCATCGACGCGGGCGAGACGCCCGAGGAAGCCGCCGACCGCGAGCTGAAGGAAGAAGCTGGCTACGGTGCGCGCGACATCACGGTGCTGCGCGCGCTCACGCTGGCGCCCACCTACATGAGCCACCAGGCGCACCTGGTGCTGGCGCGCGACCTGTATCCACAGCGCCTGCCGGGCGATGAGCCGGAGGAACTGGAGGTCGTGCCGTGGAAGCTGGACGACCTGCACCAGCTGATCCTGCGCGAGGACTTCTCCGAAGGCCGCAGCATTGCCGCACTGTTCATCGCCCGCGAGTGGCTGAGGACGCAACCGACATGATTCCGCACACGCTGCGCGAGGACGTGATCGCGCTGGCGCAGGACGCCGCTTCGGCCATCCTGGGCATCTACGACAGCGAGTTCGCCGTGATGCACAAGGACGACGATTCGCCGCTCACCGCCGCCGACCTGGCTGCGCACCGCTGCATCGTCGAAGGCCTGGCGCGCATCACGCCCGAAATCCCCGTGCTGTCGGAGGAATCCGCACACGAGATCTCGACGCGGGAGCGTCGCGGCTGGTCGCGACTGTGGCTGGTCGACCCGCTGGACGGCACGCGCGAGTTCGTCAAGCGCAACGGCGAGTTTACGGTCAACATCGCGCTGATCGAGGACGGCGTGGCCGTGTTCGGCGTGGTACAGGCGCCCGTGACCGGCGCGCTGTGGCATGGCGGTGCGGAACTGGGGGCGTTCCGCCGCGAGGGCGAGCGCGACATGCCGCTGCGCGCACGCGCACCGGCCACGGCGCCGCTGCGCGTGGCCGCCAGCCGTTCGCATCGCGATGGACGCACGCAGGCCTTCATCAACCGCATGGGCGAGGTGGAACCGGTGGGCCTGGGTTCGTCGCTCAAGTTCTGCCGTCTGGCCGAGGGCGGCCTGGACGTGTACCCGCGCTTCGGCCCGACCAGCGAGTGGGACACGGCCGCCGGCCAGTGCGTGCTGGAAGGCGCGGGTGGCGCGGTGGTCGACCCGCACGGGAGGCCGTTCCGCTACAACCAGCGAGAACGCATCCTCAACGGCGACTTCATCGCGCTGGGCGACGTGACGTTGCCGTGGCGCCGCTGGCTGCACGAAGACCCCGGCGCGGCCCACCGACTCTGAATCCGCACCGCGAATGCACGTGACCGACGCACAAGACATCCAGCGCCTGCTCGAGATCATGGCCCGCCTGCGCGACCGCAAAAGTGGTTGCCCGTGGGACATCGAACAGACCTTCGCGACCATCGCGCCGTACACCATCGAGGAAGCCTACGAAGTCGCCGATGCGATCGACCGTGACGACCTGGACGATCTTCGCGATGAGCTGGGCGACCTGCTGCTGCAGGTCGTCTTCCATGCGCAGATGGCGCGCGAGCAGGGCGCCTTCGCGTTCGGAGACGTGGTGCAGGCCATCAGCGACAAGATGGTGCGACGCCATCCGCACGTGTTCGCCGGCGAGGAAGTCGCCGACGCGGAGGCACAGACCATTGCCTGGGAAGAACACAAGCGCCGCGAGCGCGAGGCCAGCGGCCACGAGGACCGTTCCGCGCTGGCCGGCATCGCGCGGGGGCTGCCGGAATGGCAGCGTGCGGTGAAGCTGCAGAAGCGCGCCGCGCGCGTGGGCTTCGACTGGCCGGACGTGACGCCGGTAATCGCCAAGCTGCACGAGGAGATCGACGAGGTGCGCGTGGAGTTCGCGGCGCTGGAGGCCGATCCGGCCGACGCACAGGCGCGCGACCGGCTGGAGGACGAGATCGGCGACGTGCTGTTCGTCTGCGCCAACCTCGCGCGGCATGCCGGCGTCGACGTGGGCGCTGCGATGCGTCGCGCCAACCTCAAGTTCGAACGACGCTTCCGCGCGATGGAAGCGCTGGCCGATGCGGCCGGAACGCCGCTTGCCGGCCTCGGACTGGAAGCGCAGGATCGGCTGTGGGACCAGGCCAAGGCCGCGGAGAAAGCCGCCGGCCCGGAGTCGTAGGAGTGAGCTTGCTCGCGACTGCGCTTCGTGGATGTCGGGTCGCGAGCAAGCTCGCTCCTGCGGGGCGGCCATCGGGAGGGAACGCCATGAAACGCTTCGCCAGCTTCCGCGAGTTCTATCCGTTCTACCTGAGCGAGCACGGCGACCGCACCAGTCGGCGGCTGCATTTCATCGGCAGTTGCGGCGTGCTGGCGCTGGTGGCCACCGCGATCGTCCGGGCAAACGCATGGTGGCTGCTGGCGGCGCTGGTATGCGGCTACGGCTTCGCCTGGGTGGGCCACTTCTTCTTCGAGAAGAACCGGCCCGCGACCTTCAAGCATCCGTTCTATTCGTTCGCCGGCGACTGGGTGATGTTCAAGGACATCCTCAGCGGCAAGATCCGATTCTGAGTGCCGCCGTCAGTCCAGGAAGATCAGCCAGGCCGCGACGACGATCAGGGCGAAGCCCGCCCAGTGGTTCCACTTGAGCGGCTGCCCCAGGTACCAGGTCGAGAATCCCGCGAAGACCAGCAGGGTGATCACCTCCTGCATGCCCTTGAGCTGCGGCGCGGAGTACACCGCGCTGCCGATGCGATTGGCCGGAACCATCAGGCAGTATTCGAACAGGGCGATGCCCCAGCTGACCGCGATGGCCAGCGTCAGCGGCGCGGACTTGTACTTCAGGTGTCCGTACCAGGCGAAGGTCATGAAGAGGTTGGAGCCGAGCAGCAGGACGATGGGCAGGACGCGTTCGATGGGCATGGGCGGGTCGGCAGTGGGTTGGTTCAGCTTGCGCAGGGGCGTTCACGTGGTCTCCACCTGGTCCTAGGCAGCCTTCACAAAGCTGAAGCACGGGAGGTTTTGCATGCAGGGCACCAGCACAAGGGATGGCGGCCTGGTCCTCATTGTGGAGGACAACCGCAACATCTCGGAAATGGTCGGCGAATACCTGGAAGGACGGGGTTTCGAGGTCGACTACGCCAGCGACGGTCTGGACGGCTATCGCCTGGCCACGGAAAACAACTACGACGTCATCGTGCTCGACCTGATGCTGCCGCGCATGGATGGCGTGGAGCTGTGCAAGAAGCTGCGCGAGGAAGCGCGCAAATCGACGCCGGTGCTGATGCTGACCGCGCGCGACACGCTGGACGAGAAGCTCACCGGCCTGGGCGCAGGCGCCGACGATTACCTGACCAAGCCGTTCGCCATCCAGGAACTGGAAGCGCGCCTGCGTGCACTGATCCGGCGCGAACGCCGCCAGGTGGGCGGCGAAGTGCTGAAGGTCGCGGACCTGGTGCTGGATCCGGCCAGCCTGCGGGTGACCCGTGGCGGCAGCGAGCTCCAGCTTTCGCCGATCGGCCTGCGGCTGCTGACCATCCTGATGCGCGAATCGCCGCGCGTGGTCAGTCGCCAGGAAATCGAGCGGGAGATCTGGGGCAACGGCCTGCCCGACTCGGACACGCTGCGCAGCCACCTGTACAACCTGCGCAAGACCATCGACAAGCCGTTCGACAAGCAACTGCTGCATACCGTGCAGAGCGCCGGGTATCGCGTGGCCGACATCTCGCAGCCGCCCGACTGAGGCGCACCGGGGAGCCATGCCGCAGGGACTTCCGCGCAAGATCAAACTGGCGTTCATCACCCAGGCGTTGATCGGCAGCATCGTGATCACGGTCGGCATCGTGCTGACCGGCGCGATCGTGCGCCAGCAGGTGGTGGAGAAACGCGTCGAGCGCGAAGCCGGCGCGTTCTGGGAAGCGTATGAGCGCGATCCCAGCCACCGCCCGCCGGTCAGCTCGACGATGTCGAGCTATGTCGTCATCCCGGGCGTGTCCGAGCCGCAACTCCCGGTGGAACTGCAGAACCTGCGCGGCAACGGCGTCCAGCGCCTGCCCGACAGCGGCAAGCTGGCCTTCGTGGACCGCAGGCCGCAGGGCACGCTGTACATCGTGTTCTCGGCATGGCTGGCCGACCAGTCGGTGCTGCTGACCGGGCTGGTGTCCGCGCTGCTGTCGCTGATCACCAGCGGCGTGCTGATCTGGCTGACCTACCGCACGTCCAAGCGCCTGGTGACGCCCGTGAGCTGGCTGGCCAACCAGGTCGCGCACTGGGATCCGCGCGATCCCAATGCCAGTGCGATCGCGCCGGCGAACCTGCCGCCGGACGCCGGCGATGAAGTGCACAAGCTCTCGCGCGCGCTGACCGGCCTGTCGCAGCGCGTGGGCGACTTCATCCAGCGCGAGCGCAACTTCACCCGCGATGCCAGCCATGAACTGCGCACGCCGCTTACGGTGATCCGCGTCGCCACCGACCTGATGTTGTCCGATCCGGACAACAGCGTGCGTACGCAGCGCTCGCTCACGCGCATCCAGCAGGCCGGACGGGATATGGAAGCGGTGATCGAGGCGTTCCTGATCCTCGCGCGCGAGGCCGACGTCGCACCGCAGAGCGAGGAGTTCGAGGTACGCGAGATCGTCGCCGCCGAGGTCGAGCGGGTGCGCCCGCTGCTGGGCGACCGCCCGGTCACGGTCACGTTGCATGACGAAGGCGCGCCGCGGCTGTTCGCGCCGCCGCACGTGCTGCGCGTGATGGTCGGCAATCTGCTGGGCAACGCGGCGCGCTTCACCGAAAGCGGCGAGATCGAGGTCCGCCTGATGCCCGATCGCGTGGTGATCCGCGACAGTGGCATCGGCATGTCGCCCGAGACGCTGTCCAAGGCATTCGACCCGTTCTTCCGCGCCAACGGCGAGGGCGACGGCAAGGGCATGGGGCTGTCGATCGTGCGGCGCCTGGGCGAGCGCTTCGGCTGGCCGGTCAGCCTGGCGAGCGCGCCCGGGCAGGGGACCACCGCGGTGATCCGTTTCACGCGCTGACGGCGCGTGCGACGCTGTCGCACCGCACCGCATCTCCTGACGTTGGCCGAACGCGGCCGAAATGACACGATCTGTCCACTGAACGAATGTACGTCGCGGCTGTCAACCACGACGTCACCGGCGCGTTCGCGCCGGCATGCCCTTTGAGCGAGCCACATGAGCGCAGCCCGCCCGTCCCGTAGTCCTTCCCGCAAGCCCAATCCCTGGATCCGCCGCGGCATCGCCGCCGCCGTCGTGGTGGCCGTCGCCGCGGTGGGGTTCTACGTCTATTCCAGGCGCGAAGCCGAAGCGGCCACCGGCGCGTTCCGCACCGTGCCGGTCGAGCGCGGCGACATCCGCGTCGCGATCTCCTCCACCGGCACGCTGAGCGCCATCTCCACGGTAACCGTGGGCAGCCAGATTTCCGGCCAGGTCACCGACGTGCTGGTCGACTACAACGACCGCGTCACCAAGGGCCAGGTGATCGCGCGCATCGATCCCAAGACCTACGAGGCACAGATCGCGCAGGGCAATGCGCAGATCGCCAGCGCGCGCGCGACGCTGTCGCAGGCGCAGGCCACGCTGGTCAACGCCGAACTCGATTACCGCCGCAAGTCGGATCTCGGTGCCCGGCAGTTGGTCGCGCGCAGCGACGTCGATCTGGCCAAGGCCGCGCTCGACCAGGCGCGAGCGCAGGTCAACGCCGCGCAGGCATCGATCCGCCAGCAGACGGCATCGACCGAGACCACGCGCGTCAATCTCGACCGCACCGTCATCCGCTCGCCGGTCGACGGCGTGGTGCTCACGCGCAGCATCGAGCCCGGACAGACGGTGGCGGCCAGCCTGCAGGCGCCGGAACTGTTCACCATCGCCGAGGACCTGGCGAAGATGAAGATCGAACTGGCGGTGGACGAGGCCGACATCGGCCAGGTGCGTCCGGGCCAGAGCGTGTCGTTCACCGTCGACGCGTTCGCCGATCGTCAGTTCCGCGGCACCGTGGAACAGGTGCGCCTGTCGGCGACCACGACGAATAACGTCGTGACCTATCCGGTGGTGGTGACCGTGGACAACAGCGACGGCACGCTGCTGCCGGGGCTGACCGTCAACGCCGAGATCGAGGTGAGCCGCCGCGACAACGTGTTGAAGGTCGCCAATGCCGCACTGCGCTACAAGCCCGCGGAAGAGGGTGCTGGCGGCCAGACACCGCAGATGGTGGCCGGTCCGCGCGGCGGCTCGGGCGTGATCGACGATCTCACCCGCACGGCCGGCACGATGGGCCTGGACGCGCAACAGCAGGCTGCGTTCGACACCGCCATCGCCGCGGTGCGCGAGCGCCAGGCCGCGCGCCAGGCTCAGGCCGCGCAGCAGGGCGGCGGCAATCGCCTGTTCGGCGGCGGTGCCGGTCGCGGTGGCCCGCCAGGAGGCATGGTGGTCATGGGCGGCGGCGCCGGCGGCAACCTGCAGGCGCAGATGCGCCAGCGCATGGCTGAGCGCTTCAAGGAGGACTTCGCCGCGTTCCGCGCCACGCTGGACGACAGGCAGAAGGCCACGTGGGACGCCGCACTGTCCGGCCTGCTCAACGCCAGGCGCGCGCCGCTGTATCGCCTGGTCGACGGCCAGCCGCAGATGGTGATGGTGCGCATCGGCGCGAGCGACGGCAGCAACACCGAGATCTCCGGTGGCGGCCTTAAGCCGGGCGACCAGATCGTCACCGGCGAACGGGTCCGCGAATGAGCGTCGTGACCGACATTGCGCAGTCGGTGGACGTTGCGGTGATCCGCACGCAGAGTCTGTGCAAGACCTACGCCGCGCACACCGAGGCCGAAGTGCAGGCGCTGCGCAATGTGGACCTGCGCATCGATCGCGGCGAATTCGTCGCGATCATGGGGCCGTCCGGTTCGGGCAAATCCACGCTGATGAACCTGATCGGCTGCCTGGACACGCCCACCGCCGGCACCTACGAATGCGACGGCGTGGACGTGTCGACGCTGGACGCAGAGGAACTCGCAACCCTGCGTCGCGACAAGATCGGCTTCGTGTTCCAGGGCTTCAACCTGCTGCCGCGCATGAGCGCGCTCGACAACGTCGCCATGCCGCTGGGGTACGCACGCGTGCCGCCGCATGAGCGCCTGGAGCGTGCGCGCGAGGCACTGGTCGCCGTGGGCCTGGGCGAACGCGTCGGCCACCGTCCCAGCGAGTTGTCGGGTGGCCAGCAGCAGCGCGTGGCGATCGCGCGCGCACTGATCAACCGCCCGCCGATCCTGCTGGCCGACGAGCCCACCGGCGCGCTCGACAGCAGGACCGGCGAGGAAATCCTCGCGCTGTTCAAGCGCCTGCGCGACGAAGACCACACGGTGGTGCTGATCACCCACGATGCGGAAGTCGCCGCGCACGCCGACCGCATCTACGTGATGCGCGATGGCGAGCTGCATGAGGAACCGGGATTCGCCAGCAGCGACGCCGCGCACGATGCAGCCCGTGGTTCCTCGACGCCCGGTGCGGACGGGGGCGCGCGATGAACTTCTCCGACATCCTGCGCACCGCCATCTACGCGCTGCGCGGCAACTGGATGCGCAGCGCGCTGACGTCCCTGGGCGTGATCATCGGCATCGCCGCGGTGATCGTGATGGTGTCGGTGGGCCAGGGCACGCAGCAGGAGATCGACAAGATGGTCTCCGGCCTGGGCTCGCAGCGGCTGGACGTCAATCCCGGTGCGTCGCGTGGTCCGGGCGGCGGCGTACGCATGAGCGCGTCGAGCTTCTTCACGCTCAACGAGGGCGATGTCGAGGCCATCCGCAACGAGATCCCCGAGGTGCAGTACGTCGCCGGCGCGCTGCGCGGCAGCACGCAGGTGGTCTACGCGGAAAACAACGCGTCCACGAGCTGGCAGGGCGTGCAGCCGGATTTCTTCGACATCAACGGCTGGACCATCGCCAACGGCGAAGGCTTCGACTCGCAGGACTACACGAGCGCCGGCAAGGTGGTGATCCTGGGCGACACCGTGCGGCGCACTCTGTTCGGCGACGATGCGGGCATCGGCCAGACGATCCGCCTGGGCCGCGTGCCGTTCACCGTGGTCGGCACGCTCAAGCCGAAGGGGCAGGGCGGCTTCGGCCAGGACCAGGACGACGTGGTGATGGTGCCGCTGCAGACCGGCCGCCGTCGCCTGATGGGCGCGATGGGCCTGCCGGCCGGCGCGGTCATGCAGATCGCGCTGACCGTGGCCGACGCCAAGGACCTGAACTACGCGCAGGGCGAAGTCGAAGCCCTGCTGCGCCAGCGCCACCGCATCAAGCCGGGCGAGGACGACGATTTCAACGTGCGCAACATCTCGGAGATCGTCGCCACGCGCACCGCGACCACGCGCCTGATGTCGCTGCTGCTGGGCGCGGTGGCGACCATTTCGCTGATCGTCGGCGGCATCGGCATCATGAACATCATGCTGGTCTCGGTAACCGAGCGCATCCGCGAGATCGGCTTGCGAATGGCCGTCGGTGCGGGCCCTTCGGACGTGCGCCGACAGTTCCTGGCCGAGGCGATGCTGCTGTCTCTGGGCGGCGGCGTGCTCGGCATCGCGATCGGCGTGGTCGGCGCGTTGCTGGTCGGCCGGTTCGGCTCCCTGCCGGTGGCGCTCAACGGCCAGGTGATCGCGCTGGCGGCGACGTTCTCGATCATGACGGGGTTGTTCTTCGGCTATTACCCGGCGAGGAAGGCGTCGCAGCTGGATCCGATCGAGGCGTTGCGGCAGCAGTAGGTTGTTGCGATTTCGAGTGAGGATGCGAGTGCGCCGCAGCGCAGTCGGGGCATTTCGCTTGTGGTTGTGGCCGGGACTATTGTCGCCAGTGCTTTAACTCATCATCCCGGCGAAAGCCGGGATCCACTTTGCCGTTGCTCTTGCTCGTGCCAGTCGCTTTTGATCGTCATTCCCGCGAAGGCGGGAATCCAGCGACTTTCACGCTTTCGACGTGCGTTGGAACGGCAACAGCCACAGCTTCCGTCCGCTCCAGCCGGACGGATCACAGTGCTTTGCTGAATTGCTTCAGGTACGACGCATCTGCTCTTCGCTCGTCATCCCGGCGAAAGCTGGGATCCAGGTTGTTGTTGCTCTCGCTCGTCATTCCCGCGAAGGCGGGGATCCATGGACTTTTCGCGCTTTACCGTTGTGCTGTCAGGAGCAACAGCAACAGCTTCCGTCCGTCTAAAGCCGGCCGGGTCACTTTTCTTTGCTGACCCAAAGTCCGACTGGATTCCCTTCGGTCAAACGTAACCAAAAGAAAGGGTCTTCCCCGACACAGCAATCCCACGACCGGAAAGGAGTAGGCGCCCCGCAAGTCGGCATCCGTGCCTCCTTGCTCAGCGCCGCACATCCTTGTGCGGCGCCCTCCGGGTCTAGCGATGTGCTCGGCTGTTCAACAACAGCCGCCGCAACCGCAATCGCAATCGCAGGGACGCGGTTCGCTCGGTCACCCGTGGATCGGCCGCCTGAAGCAAATCCGCTCGATCCAGACGAGCAAAAGCCGGCTCCGATTCAAGACGACGTGCGCCGCCCCCCAGGCGTAGAAGCGCCAAGTGGGATCTCAGGAGATTGACGTGACCGCTACATGCACCGACCGGGACACCGCTATCGCCGCCCGCAGCGCTATCCTCACCCTTCGCCCTGAACCATCGACCTGTCCATGCGCCTGCTCATCCCGCTGCTTGCCCTTGCCGCCATGTCCGCCCATGTCCACGCCGCCGATGCGCCTGCCAGACCGAAGACGGCACTGGTGATCCACGGAGGTGCGGGTTTCGTGCCGAAGGATTCGATCAGCCCGCAGGAACTCAAGGCGTATCACGCGGCGCTCAATCGCGCGCTCGATGCCGGCAATGCAGTGCTGCAAGGCGGCGGCACGGCGCTGGATGCGGTGACGGCAGCGGTCGTGGTGCTGGAAGACGCGCCGCAGTTCAACGCGGGCAAGGGCGCGGTGTTCAACGCGAAGGGTGGACACGAGCTGGACGCGGCGATCATGGAAGGCCATACGCGTCGTGCGGGCGCGGTCGCCGGGGTCACCACCATCAAGAATCCGGTCAAGCTGGCGCGTGCGGTGATGGAACACAGCCCGCACGTGATGATGGCCGGCGCAGGTGCCGAGGCATTTGCCGATTCGCGACCCGAGATCGAGCGCGTGCCCAATACCTACTTCGACACGGACAAGCGCCGGCAGCAACTGGAAAAGGCGCAGCGCGAGGAAGCGGCCAAGGGCAAACGCGAAGCGCGCACCGGAGATGCGGACGCACCCGCGTACTTCGGCACCGTGGGCGCGGTGGCGCTGGATGCGCGGGGACACATCGCCGTGGCGACCAGCACCGGTGGCATGACCAACAAGAAATGGGGCCGCGTCGGCGACGCGCCGATCATCGGTGCGGGCACCTGGGGGGACGATCGTTGTGGCGTGTCCGGCACGGGCTGGGGCGAGTTCTACATCCGCAACGCGGTCGCGCACGACATCTGCGCGCGCGTGGCTTATCGCGGCGACTCGCTGCAGGCCGCGGCGGACGAAGTCATCAACAAGGTGGTGCCGGCGACCGGTGGCGATGGCGGCGCGATCGCACTGGACCGCGACGGCAACATCGCCATGCCGTTCAACAGCGGCAGCATGTTCCGTGGCTGGATCCGTCCCGACGGCAGCCGGGGTACGGCAATCCACGAGGCGGAGTGACGGGTCGGGACGGCGCGCCGCGTAGTTGATCGTTCGCCGAAAGACCAGGCCTGCTCGGACTGCGCCCAGATGCCGTCATCCCGGCGAAAGCCGGGATCCATTTGCTTCCGTACCACGTAGCCGAAGGCAATACGCTGGGGCTTTGCGGACGTGACAACTGCAGCGCCCGCGCGTGTCGCCCGTTCGACGTCGCAGCTTCGTCGCCCCTCACCCCAACCCCTCTCCCGTCGGGAGAGGGGCATGCGCATTGGCGGGTTACGCGGTCTGACCCGCCTGCTGCTGCATCCACTCGTCCATGCGCCGCTTGAGTTCTTCCGGCGAGACGTCCTCGACGTGCGTGCCGAAGGTCCACTTATGGCCGAACGGATCGACCACGGTGCCCATCCGGTCGCCCCATGCCTGGTTCTCGACGGGGCGGTCCACGGTGGCGCCGGCCTTTACCGCGCGGTCGAACGACTTGTCGGCGTCCTCGACGTAGATCACGAACGTGGACGTCGCCCCGCCGCGCGTCTTCGGGCCCAGCGCACCCATGTCCGGCCATTCGTCCGACAGCATCAGCATCGAGTCTCCGATGCGGATTTCGGCGTGACCGATCTTGCCGCCCATCGGCAGTCGGTACACCTCTTCCGCGCCTAGGGCATCGCGGTAGAAGTCCAGCGCCGCGGCGGCGTCGTTGACGATCAGGTAAGGGGTGACGGAGTGGTACCCGTCCGGAATCGCGCCCATGGTGGTCTCCGGTGATCCAGGGTGGGGCCGCTAGTGCGGCAGTTTGCTGGCCAGCAGGTCCACCCGGTCGATCCGGGGCGGCTGGGCCAGCAGTTCGTCGGCCTTGGCGAACAGCGCCGCGGCGATGGGGCCGTCCAGGTGCGCCTGGCGGCCGGCTTCGCTGTCGAAGGTGTCGTAGATGCCGAACGAGGTCGGACTGAAGCGCAGGGCAAACCAGGTGCGCGTGCCGGGTTCGGACTCGGCCAGCGGCAGCGCGCTGCGCAGGAACTGTTCGACCTCGTCTTCCTTCCCGGGGCGGGCTTCCAGCCGGGCCAGCAGGGCACAGCGGGACATGGCGCAACCTCCGGGGCGGGAAAGCTCCGCAGCCTAGGCGGGGCGCCGCTAAGCGGGTGCGAAAAACGCGCTACGCCGGTATGACAGCGCGTCGGGCCGGGCCCGCGCTGCGGGCGGGTGCAGGGGGCTTGTGGCAAAATCGGCCCCCTGTCGCGGCCCGCCCGCGTTCCCGTTCCCATCGAACCGTCTCCATGCCGATCGCCGATCCGTCCACGTCCGCGCGCGCCTGGTCCATTGCCGGCCGGATTCCGGTCCCCGCAATGCCGTCCTCTTCGTTCTCGGGCTGACCCATGGCGGACGAGTTCGGGCACCTGCCGCGCGGGCCAGCGCGGATCGCCAAGGCGACCATGTGGTCCATGCAGGGCCTGCGGGCCGCGTGGCTGTACGAGTCCTCCTTCCGCCTGGAGGTCTACCTGTTCGTGATCCTGTCCCCGGTGGGGTGGGTGCTCGGGCAGACGCCGGTGGAGCGCGTGCTGCTGATCGGCTCGATGCTGCTGGTGCTGAGCGTGGAACTGCTCAACTCCGCGGTGGAAGCGGTGATCGAGCGCTACGGCCCCGAGTTCCACGAACTGGCCGGTCGTGCCAAGGACATGGGCTCGGCCGCGGTGTTCGTGGTGATGATGAACGTGCTGCTGACCTGGGGCGCGATCCTGCTGCCCCGTCTGTTCTGAACAAGCTAGGAAAACTCGCAAGTGATCGTTGAAATGCTGACCGATCCGCAGGTGTGGATCACCCTGGTGACCTTGAGCGCGATCGAGATCGTGCTCGGTATCGACAACCTCGTCTTCATTTCCATCGCCGTCAGCAAGCTGCCGTACGCGCAACGCGAGAAGGCGCGCAAGTTCGGCATCGCGGTGGCGTGCATCACGCGAATCGCGCTGCTGCTGACGCTGGCCTGGCTCGCCGGCCTGACCAACGACCTGTTCACCGTGTTCGGTCAGGGCATCTCGGTGCGCGACCTGGTGCTGATCCTCGGCGGCGCCTTCCTGTTGGTGAAGGGCACGATGGAGATCAAGGACCTGATCATCGGCGAGTCCGAGGAAGAGGACATCCACACCAAGCCGAAGGCATCGTTCATGGGCGTGATCGCCCAGATCGCGGTGATCGACATCGTGTTCTCGCTGGACTCGGTGATCGCCGCGGTCGGCATGGCCAACCACACGCCGGTGATGGTGGCGGCGATCCTGCTGGCGGTGGCGGTGATGCTGCTGGCGTCCAAACCGCTTGGCAACTTCATCGACCACAATCCGACCATCAAGATGCTGGCGCTGGCCTTCATCGTGCTGGTGGGTGTGTATCTGGTCGCCGACGGCTTCGAGCTGCACATCCCGAAGGGGTACATCTACGGCGCGATGGGCTTCTCCGCCCTGGTCGAATGCCTGAACCTGTGGGCCAAGCGCCGCGCGCAGCGCCGCCTACAGCCCGAATAAGGCACGTCGCCTTCGATCGACGGGAACGGCCTTCCTTCGGGGAGGCCGTTTTCTTTTGGGCGATAACGCCGGCGTAACAAAGCCGGGACCTCATTGCACGACGACGGGCCGGGTGGTGGAATGCCGGCCAACGTCACGGAAGGAGTTCCCCCATGATCCGTCTTGTGCAGGCGTTCGCGCTGCTCATCCTGGTCGCGATGCTGAGCGGCTGCGGATACAACACCATCCAAGAGAAGGACGTGGCGGTCGATGCCGCCTGGTCGGAGGTGCTCAACAACTACAAGCGCCGAGCCGACCTGGTCCCCAACCTGGTGGCCACGGTGAAGGGTTACGCCAGCCACGAGGAGCAGGTGCTGACGCAGGTGACCGAAGCGCGCTCGCGCGTGGGCAGCATCAACGTCAACGCGGACGACCCGCAATCGCTGGCGCAGTTCCAGCAGGCCCAGGGCGAACTGCAGAGCGCGATCGGCCGGCTGCTGGTGGTCAGCGAGAACTATCCGCAGCTGAAGGCCGACCAGAACTTCCTGCAGTTGCAGGCGCAACTGGAAGGCTCCGAGAACCGGATCACGGTGGCGCGCCAGCGCTTCATCCGGGCGGTGCAGGACTACAACACCACCATCCGCCGCTTCCCGGTGAATCTCACCGCGATGGTGTTCGGCCACAAGGCCAGGCCCAACTTCGGCGTCGAGAACGAAGCACAGATCCAGGAAGCGCCGAAGGTGGACTTCGGTACTCCGGCGCAGCAGCCGCCGGCGCAGCAGCCGCAGCCCGCGCCGTCGAACGGCTGATCGACGTCTGACTGCAGTACGAGCGCAGCGCGCAGGTGCATCCCGTGTCCGAACCTTCAGGCCGTTCCCTCTCTCGCCTGGAGAGGGGTTTCGCATGGCGTCGGCTGGCGGCCCTCGTGCTGCTGGTCGCGTGCGCCTTGGCGCAGGCGCAGGAGCTGGCTCCCATTCCCGAGCTGACCTCGCCGGTGATCGACACCACCGGTACGCTCGATGCGGCGACCCGGCAGCAGCTCGAAAGCCAGGCGCTCGCGCTACAGCAACGCAAGGGCAGCCAGCTGCAGGTGCTGATGGTGCCGACGACGCAGCCGGAGGACATCGCCCAGTACGCGGTGCGCGCCTTCGAGCAATGGAAGATCGGGCGCAAGGGCGTCGACGATGGCGTGCTGCTGGTAGTCGCCAAGGACGACCGGCGCGTGCGCATCGAGGTGGGTTACGGCCTGGAGGGCGCGATTCCCGACGCCACGTCGGCGCGCGTGATCCAGGAATACCTGGTGCCGAAGTTCCGCGCCAACGACTACGCCGGCGGCATCACCGATGCCTCCGCGGCACTGGTCAAGCTGATCGACGGGGAACCGTTGCCGGCGCCGATGGCCGACCACACAGCCGAACGTCGCGGCGATGGCAGTGGCTGGCTGGTCGCGCTGTTCGTGGCCTTCATCGTCGCGCAGGTGGCACGCGGCATCTTCCGCGGTGCGCCGTCGCTCATCCGCGGACTGGTTGGCGGTGCTGCAGCCGGTGGCGTCGCGTGGCTGCTCTCCTCGCTGCTGCTGGTCGGCGGACTCGGCGCCGCGATCGGCTTCTTCCTCGGCCTGGCCTCCCTGCCTACCGGCGGGCGCTATGCGCGCGACCGCGGCTGGGGCGGCTATGGCGGTTGGGGCGGCGGCGGATTCGGTGGGGGTGGATTTGGCGGCGGCGGTGGCGGCTGGGGCGGTGGCGGTGGCATGAGCGGAGGCGGCGGCGCCTCCGGCAGCTGGTGAGGGACGGAACATGCGCGTGCTGAAGCATCTGTTCCCCCCGTCGGCCAGGCGGCTGTTCCCGGGCGAAAGCCTCAAGCGGATCACCCAGGCCATCGCCGAGAGCGAGCTGCGCCACAGCGGAGAGATCTGTTTCGCCGTCGAGCCGGCGCTGCATCCGCGTGCGGTGCTGGCAGGCCAGCAGGCGCGCGACCGTGCGCACGAGGTGTTCGCGCAATTGCGAGTGTGGGACACGCACGCCAACAACGGCGTCCTGCTGTACCTGCTGCTGGCCGATCACCGCATCGAGATCGTGGCCGACCGCGGTTTCCAGGGGCGCGTCAGCGACGAACAGTGGCAAGGCGTGTGCCGACTGGTCGAAGAACACCTGCGTGCCGGCGAGGCCGAAGCGGGCGTGCTGGCCGGCGTGGCGGCAATGTCGGAGCTGCTGGTCCAGCATTTCCCGCGCGATCACGGTACGCACGACATCAACGAGCTGCCGGACCTGCCGTACATCCTCTGAGCATCGATGCTTCACGCCCGGGCGCGGCCGGCCACAACGGCAAGCCGGCGGCGGCCGGGGTCGGGCACAATAACCGCCACGCCGTCCGGAGCCCCACCGCCGCATGATCGTCCTGCACCAGATCGATCCGATCGCCTTCCAACTGGGCCCGGTGCAGGTGCACTGGTACGGAATCATGTACCTGCTCGGCTTCGCGGCGGCTTGGTGGCTGGGGCGCCTGCGCGTGCGCGCCGGACGCCTGCCCGGCGTCAACGAACAGGCTTACGGCGACCTGCTGTTCTACGCGATGCTCGGCGTGGTGCTCGGCGGGCGGCTGGGCTATGTCTTCTTCTATTCCTTTGGCGAGCTGCTGCACGATCCGCTGATGCTGCTGCGGATCTGGGAAGGCGGCATGAGCTTCCACGGCGGCCTGATTGGCGTGGTGGTCGCCGCGTGGTGGTGGTCGCGCCGCCACCAGCTGCACCTGATGGACACCGTCGACTTCCTCGCGCCGCTGGTGCCACCGGGCCTCGGTTTCGGCCGGCTGGGCAACTACATCGGCGGCGAGCTCTGGGGCAAGCCCACAGAGGCCGGCTGGGGCGTGGTGTTCCCGCGCGCGCCGGAGTTTGCGGGCTGGAGCATGGAGCAGATCCACGCACAGTTCGCCACCGGTGCGCTCAATCAGTACGCCCGCCATCCCTCGCAGCTGTATCAGGCCGCGCTGGAGGGGCTGGTCATGTTCCTGGTGCTGTGGTGGTTCTCCAGCAGGCCGCGCCCGCGCTACGCCGTGTCGGGTATGTTCGCGCTGCTCTACGGCTGCTTCCGCTTCATCGTGGAGTTCGTGCGGGTGCCCGATGCGCAGATCGGCTACCTGGCCTTCGGCTGGCTGACCATGGGCCAACTGCTGAGCCTGCCGCTGATCGCGCTTGGCCTGTACTGGCTTCTGCTGTGGTCGCGTCGCCAGCCCACGCTGCAGCCGCAGCCGATGCCCGCGGCGACCAGGTAACCGGAGCGATGCAATGAAGCAGTACCTCGACCTGCTGCGCCACGTGCTGGAACACGGCACCGACAAGTCCGACCGCACCGGCACCGGGACGCGCAGCGTGTTCGGCTGGCAGATGCGTTTCGACCTGCGCGAAGGCTTTCCGCTGGTCACGACCAAGAAGCTGCACC
This sequence comes from Lysobacter sp., assembly GCF_035655815.1. Classification (NCBI taxonomy): domain Bacteria; kingdom Pseudomonadati; phylum Pseudomonadota; class Gammaproteobacteria; order Lysobacterales; family Lysobacteraceae; genus Lysobacter; species Lysobacter sp. The sequence goes on along the minus strand of NZ_DASRTS010000036.1, from coordinate 17,843 downwards.
TTCGCTCGATCGTGCACGAGCTGCTGTGGTTCCTGCAGGGCGAGACCAACATCGCCTACCTGAAGGACAACAAGGTCAGCATCTGGGACGAGTGGGCCGACGCGGACGGCGAGCTGGGTCCGGTCTACGGCAAGCAATGGCGGCGCTGGGCGGGCGCCGACGGCATCGAGATCGACCAGATCCGCTGGGTGGTCGAGGAGATCAAGCGCAATCCCGATTCGCGCCGCCTGATCGTGTCCGCCTGGAACGTCGCCGACCTGCCGCGCATGGCCCTGATGCCGTGCCACACGATGTTCCAGTTCTACGTCGCCGACGGAAAACTCAGTTGCCAGCTCTACCAGCGCAGCGGCGACATCTTCCTGGGCGTGCCGTTCAACATCGCAAGCTATGCGCTGCTCACCCACATGGTCGCGCAGGTGTGCGGGCTGGGCGTGGGCGACTTCGTGCACACGCTGGGCGATGCGCACCTGTATTCCAACCATTTCGACCAGGCCCGCGAGCAGCTCACGCGCACCCCGCGCGCGCTGCCGCAGCTGCGCCTGAACCCGCAGGTGAAGGACATCTTCAGCTTCGCCTTCGACGACATCGCCATCGAGAACTACGACCCGGCCCCGGCCATCAAGGCGCCGGTGGCGGTGTGATGCGCCCGTTCCTCGCGATGATGCTGGCCGGCGTGCTGGCGGCAGGTGCGGCTCACGCTGCTGACGCTCCCGCGGACCGCGCAGTGGCCGAGCGGTTCTACGATCAGTGGTTCATGCGCTTTATGCACGCCCAGCTGGTGGACGGCACCGTGCGCGATCTCGAGCAGGCAGTGCAGCAGCAGGCCTCGGCCGCGTTGGGAGGCCAAGCGCAGATGGACGCATGCCCTGCGATGCAGGCCGCCCTCGGTGCCTACACGCGCGAGTACCTGCGCCCCGTACTTGAAGAGGCATTTGCCGATCCGGCGACGCGACAGGCTTTGGTGGATGCGGTGGTGCGCTCGTTCACTACGAGTGCGCTGCAGGCGTACCTGGTGCAGCTGCGGGTCAAGGGCAGCGAAGGTCTGGTCGCGCTCCAGGTCGGCAACAATGCGACGATCGGTGCAAACCTGAAGGATGCGCTGAAGGCATCACCCCTGAACATGCAGGACAATGCCGCGGCACGCGAGCGCGTGGAGCGTGGCGCTGCCGAACATCTTGGGCCGGCGGTGGAGCGCTGCAGGGCGGAAGCGGACCAATGACCGGGGCCATGGTCGTGTCCCTGATCGCCGCGCTCGACCGCAACCGCGCCATCGGCAGCGACAACGACCTGCCGTGGCGGCTGCCGGACGACCTGAAACGCTTCAAGGCGCTGACGCTGGGCAAGCCGGTGCTGATGGGGCGCAAGACGGCGCAGTCGCTTGGACGCGCGCTGCCCGGGCGGAGGAACCTGGTGCTGACGCGGTCGGGTCAGGTTCCGTTCGAGGGCATGGAAGCGGTGGCGTCCATCGATGAGGCGCTGCAGGCCGCAATCGGCGGCGGGGCCGGCGAGTTGTGCGTGATCGGCGGTGGCGAGGTTTACGCGCAATGCCTGCCACTTGCCACGGGCCTACATCTCACGCATGTCGACACCGAGGTGGACGGCGCCGACGCGTTCTTTCCAGCGTTCGATCCGTCGCAATGGCGCGTGGTCGCGCGCGAGCAGCACGCAAGCGATGCGAAACACGTCTTCGCATTCGAGTTCGTGGATTACCTGCGAGACGCGTGAGCGACAGGTAGGAGCCAGCTTGCTGGCGACTGTGATCCGGATCGTTAAGTGAGTCGCCAGCAAGCTGGCTCCTACAGGAACCGTGCAGGCCGGTCAGTCGTGATCGCTTTCGGCTGGTGACGGTGTTATGGGCTCCTGCGGGCGATCGCGCCGCCCCTCGTGCTGCTGCGGACGGCCATTCCCGGAACCACGATGCTGATGTCCGGAACGCGGCGGCCCGTTGCGCCTGGAGCGCGACCGGCGGTCGTCGGAGTGATACGGCGGCTTCGGCTTCGGCGGCTGCGCCGGCACGTCGCGGCCGGCGACCTGCACGATGCGCAGTTCGTCCGTGTCCAGTTGCAGCGCGGTGAGCTTGCCGCCCCAGACCGCCCCGGTGTCGATGGCATGCACGCCATGGCCGATGAAGAGGCCCAGCGTCGACCAGTGGCCGCACACGACCTTCAGGTCGCGCTCGGCGCGGCCGGGCACTTCGTACCAGGGATACAGACCCACTGGTTGCGTGCCCGGGCTGCCCTTGTCCTCGAACGAGATGCGGCCGCGCGGCGTGCAGTAACGAAGGCGCGTGAACACGTTGATGATGGCGCGATGGCGATCAATGCCGGCGAGCTTGGGATGCCACGCCGGCTTGTCGCCGTACATGTTCTTGAGCAGACGGCGGTACTGGTCGCCGTGCAGACGTTCCTCGACCTCGCGTGCGAAGCGCTCGGACATTTGCGTGGTCCACTGCGGCGCCAAGCCTGCGTGCACCATCATCCAGCCCAGTTCGCGATCGGCATGCACCAGCTTCTGCGTGCGCAACCAGCCGAGCAGTTCGTCGCGATCCTCGGCGAGCACAATGCGCTGCAGGTCCGGGTTGACCTTGCGCTGTTCCTCGTCGCTGCGCTCGCCGATGGCGAGCAGCGAGAGGTCGTGATTGCCCAGTACCACGATGCTGTGTTCGCGCAGCGAATGCACCAGGCGCAGGGTCTCCAGCGACTGGCCGCCGCGGTTCACCAGGTCGCCGCAGAACCACAGCCGGTCGCACGCCGGATCGAAGGCGATGCGCTCCAGCAGCCGCTGTGTGGCGTCGTAGCAGCCTTGCAGATCGCCGATGGCCCAGATGCTCATGCGTGTGGGCTCAGTGCAGCGTGCGGGGCACGGAAAGGCTGAAAGCGGGAATCGGCGCCTCGAATTGCGTGCCGTCGTCGGCCACCAGGCTGTAGGTGCCTTCCATCATCCCGTGCGTGGTTTCCAGCACCGCACCGGAGGTGTATTCGAAATCGTCGCCGGGACGCAGCCAGGGTTGCTCGCCCACTACGCCTTCGCCCTCGACTTCCTGCACCTTGCCGTTGCCGTCGGTGATCAGCCAGCGGCGATGGGTCAGGCGCGCGGGCACGCGGCCACAGTTGCGGATGCTGATGGTGTAGGCGAACACGTAGCGATCCTTGCCCGGCTCGGACTGATCGTCGAGATAGCGGGTCGCTACGGAAATATCGAGGGCGTAATCGGTGGCACTGCGTTCCATGCGGACAGTGTAGGGCGTGACGCGCGGAATGGGTCAATGGTGCGTATAGACGTCGCCGCGGCGTGAACCCGCTTGCGCCGCGGCGAACACGAGCGCGCCGCGTGGCGCGAGCTCAGGACGGCTTGAGCGAGTTCGCCAGGCGCACGAAGTCCTGCACCGCGATCTGTTCGGCACGCGCATCCGGACGCACGCCGGCCGCTTCGATCGCGGCCGCATCGCACAGCTTCGACAGTGCATTGCGCAGGGTCTTGCGGCGCTGGCCGAATGCATCGCGCACGACGGCGGAGAAGGTCGCCGGGTCGTCGACGCCGATCGTCTCCGGCGCGCGCGGCACCAGCCGCACCACAGCCGAATCGACCTTCGGTGGCGGACGGAACGCGCCCGGCGGCACGTCGAACAGCGGCGTGACATGGCAGTACGCCTGCAGCATCACGCCGAGTCGTCCATACACCTTGCTGCCGGGACCGGCAGCCATGCGGTCCACCACTTCCTTCTGCAGCATGAAGTGCATGTCGCGGATGGCGGCGGCGTGGTCCAGCGCATGGAACAGGATCGGCGAGGACAGGTTGTAGGGCAGGTTGCCGACCAGCCGGATCTGTCCCTGTCCGCCGAAGTTGTGCGCCAGCGCGGTGAAGTCCACGGTCAGCACGTCGCGATGGATCACCTCGAGCGTACCGTGGGCGCGCGCGGCCTCGGTGAGCGGGAAGATCAGGTCGCGATCGAACTCGATGACGGTGAGCTCGCCATGGCGGTCGAGCAGCGGAAACGTGATGGCGCCCTGGCCCGGGCCGATCTCGACCAGGCGATCGCCCGGCTTCGGATCGACCGCCTGCACGATCTTGTCGATGATCCGCCGCTCGTGGAGGAAGTGCTGGCCGAGGTGCTTCTTGGCCGGCTCGGTGAAAGGGTGGCTGCGCGTGCTCATGCGGGCAGGGTAAGGCGGTTGCGGGCGATGCGGGCGCAGGTCTCGGCGGCCGCGAACAGGCTGGACGGATCGGCCGTGCCGAGGCCGGCCAGGTCCAGCGCGGTGCCGTGGTCCACCGCGACGCGCGGGTAGGGCAGGCCGAGGGTGAGATTCACCGCACGCTCGAAACCGCTGTACTTGAGCACCGGCAGACCCTGGTCGTGGTACATCGCGACCACCGCGTCGAAGCCGCGCAGCTTGGCGGGCAGGAACGCCGTGTCGGCGGGCAGCGGCCCGACCAGTTGCATCCCCTCGGCGCGCAGCGCGTCCATGGCCGGGATGATGATGTCGAGTTCCTCGCGACCCAGATGCCCGGCTTCGCCCGCATGCGGGTTCAGGCCGAGCACCGCGATCACGGGCTCGTCGATGCCGAAGTCGCGCCGTAGCGCGGCGTGGGTGATCCGCAGCGTCCGGGACACAGACTCGGCGCTGATGGCGTCGGCTACGTCGCGCAGCGGCAGATGGGTGGTCACCAAGGCCACTCGCACGATGTCGTTGGCCAGCATCATCACCACGTCGCAGCCGGCTTGTTCGGCTAGCAGTTCGGTTGTGCCGCTATAGGGGATGCCGCCGTCGTTGATGGCTGCCTTGTGGACGGGACCCGTCACCACTCCGGCGAAGGTGCCTTCCAGGCATCCGCTGGCGGCCTCACGCAAGGCCCCGATGACGGACGCGGCGTTATGCGGGTCCGGCCGACCGAAGGCGGGAACGGTCTCGCCGGGAATCTCGACCAGCGCCAGCTCGCCCGGCGCGGTCGCGGAGGCATGCGGCCCGACCAGGTGGAGCGGTAGCGAAAGCGCGTCTGCCGCCGCGCGCAGCACGCGCGGATCGGCAAAAACGGTCAGGGAATACTCGCGCGGCTGCTGGGCGAGCCGCACGCAAAGCTCGGGCCCGACGCCCGCCGGCTCGCCCGGCACCAGCGCGAGCCGAACAGGGGTCATGGCCGTCCGGCCTCAGCCGCCGCTGGTGGCGGGGGCCGGCGTGTCGGTGGTTTCGGCGGCCTTGCCGACGCGAACGTCGACGAAGGCCTCGCCGCGCATCTCGCGCAGGAAGCGGTTCCACTCGTCTTCCAGCTTGCGGCGACCGATGGTTTCCTGCACTTGGGCACGGCGGTTCTTGTCGCCGACGTCGGCCTGGCGGCTGCCTTCCAGTTTGATCAGGTGGTAACCGGCCTGCGTGCGCACCGGCCCGGACACCTGGCCCTGCTGGAGACTGGCGACCGCATTGCCGAACTCCGGACCGAACTCGTCGCGGGTGAACCAGCCCAGTTCTCCGCCGCGGCTGGCCGAGCTCTGGTCCTGCGAGTTCTCCTGCGCCAGCACGTTGAAGTCGGCCCCGCCCATTAGGCGGGCCTGCAGGGTCTCGGCCTTGGCCTTCGCCTTGGCGTCGTCGGTCTGCTCGTCGACGCGGATGAGGATGTGGCGTGCCTGGTACTCGGTGACGAGCGCCGGCGCCGCCTGCGATGCGTCGCGGGTCTCGACCAGCTTGACCAGCTGGAAGCCGGACGGGCCGCGGATCGGCGCGGTCACGTCGCCGGCCTTCATGTTGCGCATCAGCGAGGTGAACGCGCTGGGGATCTCATCGACGCTGCGCCAGCCCAGGTCGCCGCCTTCCAGCGCGTTGGGGCTGTCGGAGTAGCGGACCGCGGCGGCAGCGAAGTCCATCTCGCCACGGTCGATCAGGCCCTTCACGCCTTCGATCTTCTTCTGGGCGGTGGCGATCTGTTCCGGCGTCGCGCCTTCGGGCAGCGCGACCAGGATGTGGGCCAGGTGGTACTGGCTCCCGGCATTGGCCTGCGCGGCCATCGCGGCGTCGACCTCGGCCTCGCTGACTGTCACGCGGCTCTGGGCAAAACGCTGGCGCAGGCGCTGGATCAGCAGTTCATCGCGGATCGAAGTGCGGAAGTCCGCATACGGCGTACCTTCGCGTGCCAGCTGCTGGCGCAGCTGTTCCGGGGTGACCCGGTTCTGCGCCGCGATGTTGGCGATGGTCTGCTCGATCTCCTGGTCGGTCACGCGCACGCCAGTGCCCTGGGCGCGGGCGACCTGCAGCTTGACCAGCACCAGGCGTTCGAGCACCTGTCGCTCCAGCACGTCGCGCGGCGGCAGCTGGTTCTCGCGGCCGGCGTACTGGGCCAGGATGTTGTTCACCGCGCGGTCCAGCTCGGTCTTGAGGATCACGTCCTCGTCGACCACTGCGGCGATGCCGTCGATGGGCTGGGCGGCGCCGGCGGCCGGCTCCTGGGCCAAGGCGACCGCACCGGTCAGGGCCGTGGCGGAGAGCACCGCGGCGGCGAGGGCGGACGCGAGTAGTTTCTTCATAAGGTCGGGTCGGGGATGGATTCGACTTGGCCGCCGCCGTTGTTGAGGCGCTCAGTGGAGCTGGGCGGCACGAGGTAGAGGTCGTCGCGGTCGTAGCCGAGGATACCACGGCGCAGCACGCGCTCCGTGTTCTGGCCGGCCGAGCCCAGGCCCTTCAGCTCGAATTCGAACATGATGCGTGTGTCCAGTTCACCATCGCGGTTACGCAGGTACCGGCGACCCACCAAGCGGGCCGCCAGACAGCAGCTTTCCCATTGGACGCCGGCGATGGACTCGAGTTCCTTCTTGTCCTTGAAGGAGTAGTAGTAGCGCCCGACCACGCTCCAGGTCTGGTTGATCGGGTACAGGAACGAGAAGTCGGCCTGTTCCGAGAAGACCTTGTCTTCCGGCGGGCTAATTCCCGGCTGGTAGGCGCCATTACGTCGGTAGCGGTAGGAGAGATTCACGACGCCACTGTTTCGCAGCAGGTAACGCACCCGCAGGCTCGTCATGTCCTCGGCGCTGAACTTGGGATTCCACATGTACGTCGCGCCGATTGTCCAGCGATCGTTTGGCGAGACGGTACCGTCTGCGATCCACGCCGATTTGCCCTGTTCGATTGGCACCTGACCGGGTAGCGTGACCAGGCTGTCGTCGAAATACTGGATCTGGCCGATGCTGGCGGACATGCGTTCCCGTCCGTCGTCTTCGCTGATGAAACGTGTCGTCAGCGCTGTCGTCAGCTGATTTGCGTCGGTCTGCCGGTCCGCACCCGTATACCGGTTGTCCCGGAACAGTTGGCCCCAGGAAAACGTCATCGAGCCGGTATCGAAGACAGGAAGACCGTCCTGGTTGCGATAGGGGACGTTGAGGTAGTAGATGCGCGGTTCGAGCGTATGCAGGTAGCTCTTCCCGCGGAATTCCGTATTACGGTCGAAGTACAAGCCCGCATCGACGGACGTGATCGGGACGGACCGATTGGGAGTCCGATCGTGGAAGCCAGCGATCAGCTCTGGCGTGACCGGCACGCCGTTGGCTGCCGCAAACGTGTTGGCACGCGAGAGGGCCAGGCTGTCGGCCAGGTCGCCGTCGAGTTGGTAAGCGGTGTACCGCCAAGCCAGCTTCGGGTGGATGAACCAGGCCGCTCCATCCAGCGGCATCGCGATATAGGGCTTCAGGTCCAGGCGGCTGCCACCATCGAACACTTCATGTTCGAAGCGAACTGCCTCGCCGTCCACTCCCACATCAAAACGGGTACCCCAAGGCATCGCCCAACTGCCATAGGCACGCGGCAAGCGGTCGTATTGCAGGCTCGCTTCGGTGAGCGTGTAGTCGGCCAATTGGTAATGATCGGCCATTACACCCCCGCTCCAATAGCGGCCCCGGCCGTACACCCCGATGTCGCTCCGGACGAAGTAGTTCGATATGCCGTACAGGCTGCTGCTGAAATCCTCGAAGTAGTGTGTGTCGCTGACCCAACCGAGATTGGTAGCGGCATACCACGTACTGTCGATGTTGTGAGTGGCCGACAGCGAGAACTGGCCGCGGTTCTTCTCCGGCAAGCTCGACATCGGCACGCCGAATTCCGGATTGAGATAGCGGCCCGGCTCGTCGCCCGGAAGCTTGTCGCTGGGCATCCAGTTGGCGTAGACCTCGCCCTTGCCTTTTTCGTAGAGCCAGCGGAACTCGGCGCCGAACACACCGCCGCGGTCGAACATGTAGCGTGGATACAGCGTGGCGTCGTAGTTGGGTGCCAGGTTCAGATAGATCGGTTGCTCGTAATCCAGCCCGTTACGGCCCGAAAGCGAGAGCTTGGGGTACAGCAGGCCCGTGCGGCGGCGGTCGTCGACCGGGAACATGAACCATGGCACGAACAGCACCGGCATCTTGCCGATGCGCACCGTGGCGTTGCGCGCCACGCCCATGCCTTCCTCGGTGTCGATGTCGATGCTGCTGGCGCGCAGCTCCCACGCGCGCTGGTTCGGCGCACAGGTGGAATAGGTCGAACCCACCAGGCGGCCTTTCGGTCCATCTAGTTCGATCCGCTCGGCGCCGCCGTTGCCCCGCCGCTCGGTGAGCTGGTACTGCACGTCCTCGATGCGGTGCTGGTCGGCGGTCTGGTCGCCTTCGGCACGCTCGGCCACGATGCGCATGCCGGAGTCCTGGTAGCGGACGTTGCCGATCGCGCTGTACTTGCCGGTTTCCTCGTTGTACGTGAGCTTGTCTGTGCCCAGGAACTGGTCGCCGCGATTCAACCGCACGTTGTCCTGGACGACGATGTCCTGTTCGTTGCCGGCGCGTTCGAGCTGGCCGCCATCGATGTCGGTGGGTTCCTGGCTACGTTCGGCGATGCCGCCGACCGGAGCGGGTGCGTCATCGAACGACGGCACCGCGTCGACGATGGGGCACAGCCCCCAGTTCTCCTCGTCGCCGTCGGCGGCGTACGCTGGCAGGGCTAGCGCAATGCACAGCGGCAACGGAAGCAGTCGTAGCGTTTGGCGCACTAGGAGACCGTATTCGTGGGCGTCGGGGGAAACGGGCCGCTAGCTTGCCGTATCCATTGCAAGCGGGCAACGCGAGTCACATCTTGCTCCCAGCGCTGTTCATTTCTGCGTCAAGGCACCCGAAGGGGGCTTCCCGAACGCCTCGCCGGCGACATGGAACGATGGTGATGCGAGCCCGCGCCCGTTCTCGGGAGTTGTCCGGGGACGGATGGCCGCGCCCGAAACCCAAGCGAAAGATCAGTCCAGTCCCTCGAGCAGCGCACCCACGTGGGCGACGCTGCATTCGCGCAGGGCACCCAGGTCGTAGCCGCCCTCCAGCATCGAGACGACGCGGCCACCGCCGTGGCGACGGGCGGTGGCGACGAGTTGCTGCGTGAGCCAGGTGTAGTCCTCGGTCTCCAGCTCGATCTGCGCGAGCGGATCGCGCTTGTGTGCATCGAATCCGGCGGACACGAACAACAGCTGCGGGCGGAACGACTCCAGTGCGGGCAGCAGCTGTTCCTGCCAGGTGCGCCGGAACACCTCGCTGCCACTGCCCGGTGGCAGCGGTGCGTTGACGATGTTGCCGACGCCGCGTTCGTTCGCGTAACCCGTGTCCGGATACAGCGGCATCTGGTGCGAGCTGAGGTACATCACCCGCGGGTCGGTATCGAAGATCGCCTGCGTGCCGTTGCCGTGGTGCACGTCGAAGTCGACCACCGCGACGCGGTTGAGCCCATGCTTGTCGCAGGCGTGCGCCGCGGCGACGGCGATGTTGTTGAACAGGCAGAAGCCCATCGCGGCCGACGAGGTTGCGTGATGTCCGGGCGGCCGCACCGCGCAGAACACCCGCAGCGACTCGCCATGCATCACCGCATCGACGGCCGCGATACCGGCACCGGCGGCGCGCAGGGCAGCTTCGGCCGAACCGGGTGCCAGCACGGTGTCGGGATCCAGCGGCATCGGGCCATCCACGGGCGTGTCCAGTACCAGCGAGAGCAGCGCGTCGTCATGCACGCGCAGCAGCTGGCCACGACTCGCGCGCGGGGCTTCTTCCCATTCCAGTGCGGGGAAATGCTCACGCAGGGCCTCGGTCACGGCGACCAGGCGAAGCGGGCGTTCGGCATGGCCCGGACCGGGGTCGTGGCGGGTACAGGCAGGGTGGCTGTAGATCCGCATGGCGCGCTGGCCGCGATCAGCCCTTGCGCCGCTCGTGGTTCCACAGCACTTCGCCGTGGCCGCTGGCACGCGCCAGCACGCGGGCCAGCACGAACAACAGGTCGGACAGGCGGTTGAGGTAGCGCACCGCTTCGGGCCGCACGGTTTCAATGCGGGAAAGCGACACCGCCTCGCGCTCGGCACGGCGCACCACGGTGCGCGCGATGTGGCAGCGCGCCGCGGCTTCGCCACCGCCGGGCAGGATGAAATCCTTCAGCGGTGGCAGTGGTTCGTTGAATGCATCCAGTTGCTGCTCGAGGCGCTCGATGTCGGCATCGAAAATCGCCGCGTGCCCCGGGATGCACAACTCGCCGCCCAGGTCGAACAACTGGTGTTGCACGGTCGTCAGCAGGGTGCGGACGTCGTCCGGCACGTCCGAGGCCAGCACCAGGCCGATGCAGGAATTCGCCTCGTCCACGGTGCCGTACGCGGCCACGCGCTCCGAGTCCTTGGCGACGCGGCTGCCGTCGCCGAGGCCGGTGGTGCCGTCGTCGCCGGTACGGGTGTAGATCTTGGAGAGGCGGTTGCCCATGCGTCAGCGGATCGGGATCGGAAACCCGGTCCCGACGCGATCAGACCGTCTGCGCGCGCAGCGACGGCACGCGCTGGCGCAGCAGCGCGAAGCCGCCGAACAGCAATGCGGCGTAGAACAGCGTGCCCAGCACGGTCCACTGGAAGAACGGCAGCGCCGCGGCGTAGCACGGCAGCAGGCCGCCGGAGACGCATGCCGGATGCGCGGTCATCGGCGTGGCCGTGGCCCACACGGCGAAGTTGGTCAGCACGAAGAACAGCACCGAGCCGATCAGCGAGAAGCCCAGCACGCGCGCGCCGCTGACACGGCCGCGCAGGCCGAAGCCCAGCACCGCCGACAGCGCGACGCAGGCGTATACCGTCAGCCACGTCGCCAGGTAGGCCGGGCTGGTGAAGTGTTCGAAGTAGGTGCCGCCGAGCATCGCGCCCAGCGCCAGGTCCGAGATGAACATCGCCATCAGCGGCACGGCGATCGCCGCGGCGCGCGAGGCGAAGTAGGCGCCACCGAACAGGGCCACGGCTTCGACCGGCGAGAAGTTCGGCGGGTGCGGCAGCAGGCGGGTCAGCGCGGCGACGAAGATCATGCCGGCGAGGACGAGCGGGCCGGGGGCGAGGAGCGATTCGGAGGCGGGACGGTTCATCGGGACAGGTCTGGATGAAGGTAAGGGCCTTCAGGAACCAGTAGCATAGCGCAATGCCTGTTGCGGCCCCCTCATTGACTCCGTCCGCCTCGCACTCCCCAGACCGCATCCACGACGTACTGATCGTCGGCGGCGGCCTGGTCGGCAGCAGCCTGGCGATTGCCCTGGAACGCCTCGGCATCGACGTCGGCCTGGTTGAAGCCTCGCCTGCCGGCACGCTTCCCGCCGTGTTCGACGAGCGTAACCTGAGCTTCGCCGAGGCGACGGTCAACGCGCTTTCCGCCCTCGGCGTGTTGCAGAAGCTGCGGGCGCCGGCGGGCTCCATCCAACGCATCCACATCAGCCGGCGGGGCGACTTCGGTCGTGGCCTGCTGGACGCCGCGCGCTATGGGCGCACCGAGTTCGGTCGGGTCGTGGTCGCACGCGATTTCGGCGAGGCGCTCGAGGCCCGGCTGGCCGAGCTGTCGGGACTGACGCGCTACCGTCCGATGCGCCTGCTGGGCCTGGCCGAAGCGGATGCCGGCCATCGCACCGTCCGTGTCGCCGACGACGCGGGCGAGCACGTGTTGCGCGCGCGCCTGCTGGTGGCGGCCGACGGCACGCGCAGCATGGTTCGCGATGCGCTCGGCATCGGTATCGATGAATACGACTACGCGCAGGCCCTGTTCGTCACCCGCCTGCGCACGACGCGTACGCCGGATGGAACCGCGTACGAGCGACTCGGCGACGAGGGGCCGACGGCACTGCTGCCGCGCGGCGATCGCCATTACGGCCTGATCCACGCAGTGGCCCGGCAGGACGCAGAAGCCGTGGCCGCGCTGGATGAGACTGCGTTCCTCGCACGTGCGCAGGCCGCCTTTGGCTGGCGCGCCGGCCGCTTCGTCGCATGCGGTCCACGCAGCACGCACGCGGCGGTGCGTGTCGTGGCGCAGCGCGTGATTGCCCCGCGCGCGGTGCTGGTGGGCAATGCAGCGCAGACCATCCATCCCATCGGTGCGCAGGGATTCAATCTGGGATTGCGGGACGCGCTGACGCTGGCCGAACTCATCGCCGATGCGCGCGCGCAGGACGCCGCGGCGGACTGCGGTTCTTCCGCGCTGCTGGATGCCTACGTGCAGCGCCGGCAGGACGACCGCACGCGCACCATCGAGTTCTCCGATGGCCTGGCGCGGCTCACCGCGAACGAGGCCCCACTGATGCGCCCGCTTCGCAGCCTGGGCCTGTTCGCGGTGGATCGCCTGCCGTCGGTGCAGGCCTATCTGGTGGGCGGTGCGATGGGCTATCGCGGCGACGTCCCTGCATTGTGCCGGGAGCCGCGCGCATGAGCCGCCGGGCCCCGCTGGACATCGTGGTGGTCGGTGCCGGCGTGGTCGGTGCCGCCGCGGCGCTCGCGTTCGCGCGGGACGGCTTCAACGTCGCCTTGGTCGAATCGCGAACCCCGCCCGCCTGGGAACCCCGATCGACGGATTCGGACCGCATCGACCTGCGTGTGTACGCGTTCGCGCCGGACAACGCGGCGCTGCTGGAAGACCTGGGCGTGTGGCGCGACGTGGCCACCGCACGCGTGCAGCCTTATCGGCGTATGCGGGTGTGGGATGCCGCGGGCGGCGCGGAGCTGGCGTTCGATGCGGACGCGTTCGGCCGACGCGAACTCGGCTGGATCGTCGAGCATGCACTGCTGGTCGATCGCCTCTGGAAGGCATTGCCCGGCGCGGGCGTGCAACTGCATTGCCCCGACAGCGTGCAGTCGCTGGAACAGGACGAAAGCGGCGCGACCGTGCGGCTGGACAGCGGCCTGTCGCTGCGCGCTCGACTCGTCGTAGCCGCGGATGGTGCCGAATCGAAGCTGCGTTCACTGGTGGGCGTCGAAGCCTCGCGCCGCGATTACGCGCAGCGTGGACTGGTGGCATTCGTGCAGAGCGAGCGTCCCCACGACGCAACCTGCTGGCAGCGTTTCCTGCCGACGGGGCCACTGGCGTTCCTGCCTTTCGCGGACGATGCGCAAGCGCCGCCGGAAGCACTGGGGCGCACCAGTTCGATCGTCTGGACATTGCCCGAGCCGGAAGCCGCACGCTTGCTCGAAGTTGACGAGGCCGCATTCCTGCGCGAGCTGCAATCCGCGTTTGCCGAGACGCTGGGCGAACTGACGCGCGTGTCACGTCGCGCCGCGTTTCCGTTGCGGTTGCAACTGGCGAAATCGCTGCTGGCCGGCCGCGTGGCCATCGTCGGTGATGCCGCCCATGCGGTGCATCCGCTCGCCGGGCAGGGCGTCAATCTCGGCCTGCGCGATGTGGGTACGTTGCGCGTGACGCTCGCGCAGTCGCGCCGGCGCGGAGCCGACGTGGGCAGCGGAGACCAGCTGATGCGGTGGGCGCGCGGGCAGCGCAGCGCCAATGCGGTCTCTGCCTACGCCTTCGACGGCTTGAACCGGCTGTTCTCCAACGATTCCGTGGCCGCGACGCTGTTGCGCGGACCCCTGCTCGGGATGGCCGGTCGCCTGCCGCCGCTGACGCACGCGTTCTGGCGCCATGCCGCGGGTCGCTGACGGCCCGTAAAAAAACGGATCCCTTCTTTCGAAGGGATCCGCTCCTCGTCGGGCCGCGCATGGAGCGCGGCGTTGCTGCGTCTTACTTGCCGCCGGCCAGTTCGCGCTTGGTGACGCGACCATCGCGGTTGGCATCGAGCGTGTTGAAGTTCGCCGTCAGGGTGGCGTCGGTCGCGACCTCGGTACGGCTGAGATTGCCATCGCGATTGGCATCCAGTGCGTCGAAGTCGACCTTGTTGGCGAGTGTCGAGTCAGGCGGGCTGGAGGTCGCGGTGACTTCCTGCGCGCGGTCGGATGCCATCGGCGATGGCGACACCGTCGGCGTCGCGCGTGGCGGAGCCGGCGGGTTGGCGGCCTGCGCGGCGGCATCGGCCGACTGCTGCGCCTGCGCGCTGGCAGCATCGGCCGCATTCGCGGCGGCGGTGGCGTCGGCCGCACCGGCTCGCGGGTTGGCGCCGGACGTGGCCACGCCCTGGGCACCCTGCGCTGCGTGGGCGGCGTTCACCGCCTCATTCGCGGACTTCTGGGCGTCGGCTGCGTGCTGGTGCGTGGTCGTATAGCCACCGGCTGCGTTGCGGGTCGCGTCGCGTGCGCTCTGTGCGCTCTGGCGTGCGGCCGCGGCGTCGTCGGTGGCCGCCTGCGCGACGGCCTCGGCCTGCTGCTGGGATGCGGCCGGACGGGCCTCGGTACGTTGCGCGGAAGCCGGACCGACGATGCCGAGAGCGGCCACCAGCGGGATCGCGATGGAAGTGAACCTGTAGGCGGATTTCATCGTGTGCTCTCGCGGTTTGGGGGCGAGTGCGACGCTAGTCCCCCGACGGTCAACCGCGGGTAAATTCGGCAACGGCGCGATGGAGAAGGTTCACGCAGGTGAGCGCGGCGTTATCGCGGCGTCGCGAAGACCGTGATTTCCTCGCGGTCGTGGTACAGCTGCCGCGCACGGACGAGCAGCGACTTGTGCGCCTGCCGTTCGAACAGATCCAGGCATAGCCGCGTTTCATCCCAGCGCTTCTTCATCGGCAGCTTGAGATTGAAGATGGCGTGCCGGCACCAGCCTTCGCGCAGCCACGTGGCCATGCGTTCGGCCACGCGGCGCGGCTGTTCGACCATGTCGCAGACCATCCAGTCCAGCGGTGAGCGCGGATGCCAATGGAAACCGTCCTCGCGCAGGTGTTCCACGCGACCGCTTTCCAGCAGCTTCTCCTGCAGCGGGCCGTTGTCGACGGAAATCACGCGCAGGCCCTGGCGCATCAGTACCCAGCTCCAGCCGCCGGGCGCCGCGCCAAGGTCCGCGCCGCGCATGCCTTCGCGGAAGAGGCGCTCGCGCTCCTTCTCGTTTAGCAGCACCATCACCGCTTCTTCGAGCTTCAGCGCGGAACGGCTCGGTGCATCGGCATGCATGCGAAGACGCGGAATGCCGAGCGGCCACGGCGCGCTGTCGCCGGCTTCGCCGATGGCGAGCAGTACGTGGTCGCCGGCAAGGAACACGACATGCAGCCGGTTCTTGCGCGAGTCATCGAACTGCGTCAGCCAGCCGCCCTTGCGCAGCGCCGGGCGCAGTGCGTTCCCGAAAGCGCGCGCGAGGCCGGCCAGTGGTTTGGCCTCGTCGGAATCGGGATGCTCGACCCACAGCTCGCCGAAGGTGTACGTGTTGCCCAGCGTGGTTTCGAGTGCGCGCACGATCGGCGTGATGCGATCCTTCGGATCCAGCCCTTTCAGTTCCACGAAGCGGCGCAGCTTCTGCCGCGCGAAGATCAGCGAACCGAACGGAAGCGCGCGCGTCAGCGACGCGATGTCGTCGGCGAAGAACTCCACGTAACCGCTGTTGCGGTCGGTGCGGGCGTAGCCGGGAAATCCCGCATGTGCGGCGCGATCGCTCAGTTCGGCGGCGAGTTCGGGCTCGAAGCCGGCGCGGCAGTAGCAGAGCAGGGCGTCTGGCATGGCGATGCGTCGATCCGTCCGAACGTTGGCGAAGAAACAGCGCGGCCATGCGGCCGCGAAGCGTCAGTACCTGGCGCCGCCGGATTCGCCATAGGCACGCAGTACGTCGCGCGCCTGCTCGCGGCAGACGTCGCTTACCACAGCGACGCCACGACGCTCCAGTTCGCCGACCCAGTCCGCCGGCAACGGGCCTTCGTCGAACTCGGTGAGCGTTTCCACGTCCTCGCTGCGGGCGCCGATCAGCAGGCGGTCGATGCCGGCCCACACGGTGGCGCCGTAGCACTGGCAGCACGGCTGGGATGAGGTGGCCAGCGTGATGGGACCGATGTGGGTGCCGACGGCATCCTCGTTGAGGCGCGGACGTTGCGTGCGCTGCTGCGCGAGCATGTAGGCCATCGTCTCGGCGTGCGCGACCGAGCAGCTGTGCGGCAGCACGCGGTTGACGCCCACGGCGATGATGCGGTCGTCCGGTCCGAACACCGCCGCGCCGAACGGCCCGCCACTGCCGGACTCGATGTTCGTGCGCGAGAGGAACACGGCGAGTTCCACCTTCGACTCGTCGCCGGCATACACGCGTGAGGTGTCGACCGATTCGTGCACCCAGGCCGGAAGGGTCAGGTGAACCTGCGCGTAGAGCATCAGTGCACCGCTTCCACTTCGGCGATCTTGTCCTTGCACTGCCCCTGCACACACTGGCAGCCCTCGACCGGCTTGAAACCGCACATCGACATCATGCCCTTGCGCGCGCACTCGGCCCTGACGCCCTCCGGGTCGGTCGGGCTGTCAGCGTTGACGCAGGCCGGCTTGGCGCCACAGCAGTTGCCGACGTTCTTCACCGCGCAGTCGGCGTCGGTCCTGCAGCTGAAATCGACCTTGACGGGTGCCTGGGCGGGTTCAGCATGGCGTTCCTTCGGCGGAGGTTCCGGTGCACGCGCACGCGTGGCCTCCGGCGGAACAGGCTGCGTGGTGTCTATCACCGGCGTCGCGGCCATCGCGCCGTCCGAAGGTGGGGCGGCGCACGCGCCGACCATCAGCAGCGACGAAACCAGCAGGGCAGTCAGCAAGTGGCGCATGGCACGGACTCCTTCTGCGTCGATCGGGCGTGCGGCATCAGGACTTGGCGGCCCAGGTGTCGCGCAGGGTGACGCTGCGGTTGAACACCGGTGCGTCGTTGCGGTGGTCGTAGCGATCGGCCACGAAATAGCCGATGCGTTCGAACTGGAACGACTGCTCCGGATCCGCCATGGCCGCGGCCGGCTCGACATAACCGCTGACGATGCGGCGCGAGTCCGGGTTGAGATGGTCCTTGTAGGTCTTGCCGGTGCTCTCGTCGTCGTCCGGGTCGGGGACCATGAAGAGGCGGTCGTACAGGCGGATTTCCGCCTTCACCGCGTGCTTCGCGCTGACCCAGTGGATGGTGCCCTTGATCTTGCGATCGGCACCGGCCATGCCGGGACGCGATTCGGGGTCGAGCTCGCCGCGGATCTCGACGACCTTGTCGCCATCCTTGATCACCTCGTCGCAGCGGAAGATGCCCGCGCCGCGAAGGCGCACTTCGCCGCCCGGGATCACGCTCGTGACGATCGCGGAGCGCCCGGAGCTGCTGCGCGACAGCTACGACCTCGCGGCGGCCGAGGGCTACTCCGACCTCGCGACCGTCTTCTCGGTCCACGTGCGGCTCGAGGACTGGCTTCGCGACGAGGCGACGCTGCCGGGTGGCTCGTTCGTGGCGCTCGCCGGCGACCAGATCGTCGGCTACTCGGGGCTCGTCGACGTCGACGACGGCGTCGCCGAGGATGGTCTCGCCGTCGTCCGCCGCGCCTGGCGCGGCCGTGGGATCGCGAAGGCGATGAAGCGCGCGAAGCTGGCGTGGGCGGCGGAGAACGGCATCCGCGAGATCGTCACCTGGACCCAGCGCGGTAACGACGCGATGCGCGCGGTGAACGAGCAGCTCGGCTACGAGTACCGGAGCGTGAGCATCACGGTGAGCG